>JADJOI010000001.1 GCA_016713875.1 Flavobacteriales bacterium | reverse complement strand
GCACCAGGCCGAAAACGCGCCGCGGCCGTCCGCCACGGTCCAGGTGAGCTGTGCGGTGGGCGCTTCGGGCATCACCAGCGGCTGGTTGATGGGTGTGTCGCCGATCCGGCCCCGGAGGCTTCACTAGCCGCACGGTGTACGTACCGACGGCCGAGCATGCTCGGGATTAAGGTACCGCGGGCTGAGGTCGCCGAAGTCCTTGTAGGTCCGGTGCACCCACAGGCGGTGCCGTTCGAAGTCGACCTTGCGCGTTCACGCAGGCGCTTCGTGGTAGAGCCGAAGTCCGCCAATACGTGAAGGGTTCCACGGTGACGGTGGCGGTGTGTGCTGTCGCGCCCGGTCGCCTTGGAATGGGTGTAGGTGTAGCAGAAGAGCGGAAGGGCCCAGTGGGAGCGTGTCGGGGTCGAAGGTGTTCGGCCGGTCCCACACCCTGCCGGCGGGCGTGCCCCGCAGCGTCTGCAGTCGGGGTCGTCGTACACGCACAGCACGAGCGGCGCACCGGCGAAGCTGGGCGGCAGCGGGTCCACCGTGATGTCCACCCGGTCCTGCGTGTTCGCACGAGGCCGGAGCCGACGGTGCAGGTGGCGGTGTCATGCGCCCACCACGGCCGGGTCGAAGGCGTAGCCGGCAGCACGTACGCACGTTCCAGTCGCCCGCCAGGCGATCACCCACCAGCGGAAGGGCGCATCGCCGACACAGGCCGAGGTGTCGAGCGTTGTCTGCAAAGGCGATGAAGGGTGGCACCACCAGTTGACGGGTGGTCCACGCGCTGTTGATGACTGGGTGTTGGGGTCCTGGTACGTAAAGAAGGCCGTCGGGGTCGTTAAGGTGACGCCCTTTGGCGTGTACAGTCCGGACGCGGCGACATTGGGGCTGCTCCACGTGGCGCCCGGGGGCGATGCGGGCAGGCCGGGCGAAGGGCCGGTCGCAGTAGGTGGTGCTCGATGGCGAGGCTCAACACCGGCAGGGGTCCACCTGCACAGTGAGCTGGTCGACCACGATGCAGCCAGGTTGGGGTCGGGATAGGGTGTAGGTGAGCAGCCGGTACCGGCCCCGCCAGCCGGATCGAAGCAGACCGGCGGCGTTCGCACCGTTGCTGCTCCAGGTGCCGCCCGTGATGGCGCCAGTTGCGTGGCCGGGTCGTTCACGCAAAGCTGGTCGTCGTTCCCCGCATCCACGGACGCGCTGCAAATCCACCCGCACCTGCAACGTGTCGTCCACGCGGTTGCGGAGCCTCGCGCCCACGGTGTAGACCCACCTAACCCGGTCGAGACCGCACCGGGGTGAAAAGACCCGCGCCGTCCACGTAAAGCTGTTACCCACGTCTCCGCCAGGCCGGTCGGCCACCAGCTGAAGGTCGCCGCCCTGTTGAGGCGGTCGCGTGGCGGGGCCGGCGGTCACCTTCAGCCGGCGGCAGAACCACGGTGACGGTGATGGTGTCGCGATTGACCAGCCGCTGAGATCGGTCACCGTAACACCAGCGTGTCGGGGTCGTTGGTCGGTGTGATGCCGCTCGTCATGACCGGGTGGCAATCACGACGGGTCGCCCAGGTGCCTCCCGGGTGATGGGCAGCAGCGTGATGGGATCGGCCGATCGTAGGCGGTGAGGTCCGGGCCGGCGTTCGCGGCGGCAGCGGATTCACCGTCACGGTGAGTTCTTGTTTCGGGCCGATGCACCCGCCCACATCGCCTTCCACGGTGTGGAGGTGGTGGCCGGGGGCGCCATGACCAGGGTGGTTGCCCGCGAGCCCACCGGCGCGGGAAGGCCGATGGACCAGGTGTAGCCCGTGGCGTTCACCGCGACCAGGGTGCCCGTCGCCCACGCGTATCGTCGAGGGGTTCGCCACCAGCAGAGCACGGGCGCCAGGATGTTCACGTCCACCGTCGCGGGCGGCCCATCGGCATACCCCCAGGTATGCGACCACGGTCCACAGGTTAGCTCCGCCGGGCCCACGGCCGGATCACCACGGTGTCCGTCGTAGCAAGGTCACGCCCAGGGGCGAGGTCCTGGCCTGAAGGTGGCGCCGGGCACAGGCGCCGAGGGTGAGCGGCTGTCCCCGGCAGATGTCGATGGGCCCGCGGTGGCACCATGCTGGCTTGCATCGGGATTGGCATCACCGGGTTGCGCTCGCCGTCACCGGTCCGCACACGCCCGTCAATGTCACGGAACGATAGGTACCGCCCGCGCCGACGCCACCGGGCCGGGTTTCGCGGGTGGGAGTCGACGGCGTGGCCGAGGGCATGCTCCACAGGTAGAGATGGGGCGCCGTATGTTGTGGTGGCCGCCGGATTGGCCCCGTCCCCTTTGGCAAAGCGAGAGCGACCACCGAGCCGGACCAGGGTCATCGAACACCGTGACGGTGACCGGCGCTAGCTTTGCTGCCAGCCGCAGCGCTAGTTGAAGGCACGAAGGCGGACTGCGGTAGGTGCCGGGCGCGGTGAACTGGATCGACGGCGAGGCGCTGGTGGCGCCGCCATTGGTCCATTGCCAGGCCGCCGTGGCGCCACAGAAGCCCGAGCCGCTCACCACCACCAGTCCCATTGCACACTGCAGTGTCGATGAGGTCGGTGGTGTTCTGCAGGTTCAACGTCAACGGTAGTACAGCCCCACCTCCCCGTGGTGTCGAAGGTGGGCACGAGCGGGGGCTTCGATGCGTATCTGCTGAACCGGATCATCTGTTCCGCAGGCCGGATTGATCACATTCAGCGTTACGTCATGATCCCTGGTTGTGAAAAAGACAACCGTTGCGTTCGGTGGTCCGGGGAATTGTGACAAACTCACTCCGGTCATTGGCGAGACCATCCAAAGCTGAGCGGCTTGATCGCGTACCACGGTTCTGGGTACCAGGAAGCTGATATGCGTTCTGTCCTTCGGATTGACCCGATCAGGTGCAACTGTCGCACCCACACAGGCGGGAGATGGGATGATGTCGAAGTCGGCCATTGGTGCTCGGAGACGGATAGGGGCCAGAGGTCGTCGTACGTATTGCATGGATTGGTCACCGTCACGGCGATCAGGAATGCAATTGTTCGGCTGACCACAGGAGGTGTTCGCGTAGACATGGTCATGCGCAGACTGCGGAGGATGCGGAAATGATTGCACCACACTATCTCTCCAGTCTATCGTGGTCGTGCCCGACCGTTGTTCGGCCCGGCGTCAATGTGAATGAAAGCTGGTCCCCGACGATCCCACTATAGAGGCCACTGAGCGAACGTCGCCACAGGAACTGCCCGATATAGACGTTGTAGACCTCCGTATCCGAGCAGCCGTTCGCATCGAACACAGTGTAGGTCAGCACGTAGGTGCCAAACCCTGAATACGTGTGGCTCAGGGTGTTCCAGGAGAGTGGTAGAACCCCGTGCCTGTACCGTCGCCCCGCGATCGAGTAGGTGGCCCCGGCAAGGTGGACCCCATTTGCATGAAATCAAAGGCCCACGAACTACCTGTAGTATGAAAACGTCGGAACGCCGAAGAAATTCACGAACGTCACACCTGTTTCCGTTATCGCCGCTCAAGCTGGCGATGGACGCATTGGTTACATTCAGGAGTTGGGTGTCCGAGCAGGTCGCCCGGTGGTATCGGTCACCAAGACCGTGATGGTCATTGCTCCAGCACTACTGACTGAACTGAGGATGAAGTGTTCGTCGCAGAAAAGGTTCCACTTCCCCGGCGACCGACCAGGTATATGAATGGGCTATTCAGGCCCACAACCAACGCCGACAAACCAATGGTGTCCCCCAGACAGGGCGAGGTGTTTGAAGGTGTGATGGTGACGTTGCACTGCCCCACCACCCCACCGCCTGCGCCGACGAGCAGCGGCCAGGGCGGGGTCGCATGCACCAACGGGGTGAACGGTCCATCCGGTCAAAGTTCGCGGATCTTCCACATGCTGCGGGCGTTGCCGTGTTCGATCCACAGTTCACGGCATCAACGATCGCGTCGGGCCTGCGCCGGTGCGTTCTCCTCGGTGCCCTGCAGGCCCGAGCGCCCGGCCCATGCGTCCATGCGTTCCGGCGACCGCCTCCAGCAGTTCCGCGGCATCACCGCCCTGCACGTGCAGTTCGGTGCGCCCGCATGCCCCGGCCATCGCCGCTGCACCACCAGCACCAGCCAGTAGGCGGGCGACTGCCCCATCACCAGGCGGGGCCGCCGCCGGCGGCCTTCGGCGTAGTCCATCACTAGTCACCGTGCACGGTGCCGTGGACGGCCCCGTGCGGTGCCAGCGCCGCGTGCAGCTGCGCCGCAAGGGTCCGGGGTGCATGCGGCGTCAGGGCGCGATGGTCACCTGGGCGGTGCTGTGGAGCAGGGTGGCGCAGAACAGGGCGGCGAGGAGGTGCTTAAGCGTCGGCGTTCCCGTGTTGATGCCCCAGCACCGCCGACGTCGGCCCGGGCACGCTCCGCTGTGAGCCCGGCGGCCCCGATCTGGAAAGCGGCGGCTTGGTGCCAGTTGGGGACCTCTTCAACTGCGCTCTCCGGCCCCTTCTGCCCATGCTTTGCCGAACAATGGCCCCGTAGGCCCCGCTATGCGACCATTTTTCGGCTGTGCCTGACCACCACATGGTCACGGCGCCCATCATTCAAGACATCCCCAACAGGCCCTCAGGCCTTTGGCGCGTGTTCACCTCGATGGCCTTGGTGTTGTTGGCCACGGCCACCAACGCGCTGATCTGCTCGGCGATGGCACGGGTGAGGATGACGATCAGGAAGCCGAGCAGCGGACTGGCGATGAGGCCCACCAGGGGCGCATCGCCGGCCATCGCCGTGAACATGTCCAGCGGGCTGCGACCGTGACCGCCGCTGCGCCCCAGCAGCGCCATCACCTGGAGGCGCCGCCCGTGCCCACGATGGCCATCAGAAAGCTGAACCACTCGCCGCAGGTCTGGAAGAAGTGCGAGAACACCGGCAGCGCCACGAACTCCGGACCCCGGGCTGACGAACTGGTTGATGCGGTCCTTGCGGTCCCACCAGAGCGGAAGCCGATCCACAGACCGAAGAGGCCGAACAGGCCGATGAGGATGCCTGCTACACCACCCTTGAACATCACCGCCAACACCCCCAGGATGCTGAGCAGGTTGAGCGCCGCCAGCACCATGTAGAGGATCCGGAAGGGCTTGCGGAACAGCGCCCCGCCGTCGATGAGCGCGAAGTAGGGCCGCGCGAAGCCGGTGAAGAGGTCCAGCGCCGAAGGGGCCTGTGGGGCGGTGCGCTGTGGGGCGTGCGGTTGGTCCATGCGGGGTGGGGTTGGGCAGGGGAGCAGGGGCGGGGGAGGAGACGAGCTGGGTCACCTCACGCAGAGGGTGAGAGGAAGCAGGGCGAGGGGTTCTTCCGAAATGGGGACGGTGGTATGGGCAGGTACAGGAGGAGGGGCAGGGGCAGGGCGGGTGCAGGGGCGGGTGGAGGAGGGGCGGGTGCGGGCCGGGCCACGGTGCGGCATGGGGCACTGACGGGATGGTGGCCGGTGGCGCGGCCACCGACGGTATGGTGAGCTGTGGCACGCATCATCGGCAGCAGGTCCGCCACGGCCGCCGCCGCCAGAGAGCCACGGCCGCCCACAACCCGGTGGTCGGCAGGGCCTCCTATACGACACCGGCGTCGACGCGCCATGCGGGCAGGCCCTCCTCCGCCAGGCGCGTGGCCCATTGCCAATGCCCGATGGCCAAGGCTCCGGCGCCCACGATGCCAGGCCGCCGTGCCACTGGCACCCACGCGTGCCGCAGCACGCGCATAGCGCTCCGGCCAGGGCACAGAGCACAGCGCACACGAGCCAGAGGTCCATTGGCACCCGGCTCCTCGGCCGGTGGCCGCACCTATCGGGAGCACGGTCCGCCTGTTCACGCAGCAACCGGCGCACCCCGGTCCGCAGGGCTTTCATCGGCCGCCGCAGGGGAGCGGACCGTGGTGTGGGCTCCACGTCCTCCGCGACTCACCGGTGGCCCAGGCGCTGAGGTCAGGCACCTGGCCCAGCAGATGGCCCCAACCGCTTCTTGCTGCCCCACCGCCTCGGCCGTGCGCAGCTCAGCGAAGCCCAGGAACAGACAGGCCAGGGCGGCGGCGAAGAAGAGCGGTGCGAGCAGGCGGGTCACGGGGTGGGATCGACAGGATGTGGTCAGGGGTGCCGAGCAGCTTCTTCTTCTCGGCGTCGTACTCGGCTTTCGTCAGGATGCCGGCGTCCAACAGCTCCTTCAGCTTCTTCAACTTGTCGGCGTTCTCCAGCGCGCTGCCGCCCTTGCTCTCGGTGGCCTGTGCGGAGGTCTTCGGCAGCGGATCGTTCAATGCGTCGGTGATGGTGATCAGGAATTGATCGTTTGAAAAGGTCAACGACCGGAAGTACCCCGACACCAGGTAGGCCTCTGGGCCCTGCTGCTCGCGACGTTCTTGTCCGAGTTCGTGTACTTGACGATCTGGAAGCGCTTTGGTGACATCCGCGTTGGGGTCGAGCGCCGTGTTGGAGATGTCTCCACTGTAGTGCTCGGTGTACTTGTAGCCCTCCACCGTATTCGCCTTCACATCATCGAAGGGCAGGGTCCACTGCACGGCCTTGTCGCGCAGGTAGGCCTCGAACCAGCGCTGGCCGGCCAGCTCGGTCGCCGTCTCGAAGAAGCAGGCGTTCACCCGCAGGTTGGTGTAGAACCAGTCCTTCGCCCTCTGCACGCTGTCCGGTACCGCCAGCCGGGCGCGGATGTTCTCCACCATCTCGATCTTGATGTTCAGCTCGCGCTTGTCCTCCCGCGCGCCCACCCAGCGGTGGTTGTCCGTGTCGTACATCTCCACGGGGTCCATGATGATCTCCAGTCCGTTGGACGCGTCCACCTTGAAGTTCGCCTTCAGGTGGCACTGCGTGCCCAGCCCCCAGTAGTAGTTGATCCAGTAGGACCGCAGATGGCGGTCGCCCCAGGCCAGGTAGTCGATGTCGCCCTTGTAGTAGGTCTTGATCATGTAGGCGGCCACAGGCAGCACCTCCTCGGTGTTCACGCCCGTGATCGGCGTGTAGACCGTGGGGGTCTTCTTGCGTTGGGCGCTGGCGCTCATCACCGCGAGCAGCGTCAGGGACAGCAGGACAGGTCGAAGCATGGTGCGGGTTCCGCGGAACGTGGTTGGTGTGTGATCGATGGAGATATGGATCGCTCGTGGTCGCAGGTCTGGCGTTCATCGCCGCAGCATCAGCCGCAGGTCGGTGGGTGTGCCGTGGCGGAAGATCCGCACGGTGTAGAGGCCCTCGGCCTCGCCGGTGAGGTCCAGCGGCGGCGGTCCGCGGCCGCGGGACGTTCGTCGCGCAGCACCTGGCCCAGGGCGTTCAGCACCTGCAGCCGCTCGGCGCCGTGCGCATCGGGCAGGGCGATGGTAAAGAGGCCGTTGCTGGGATTGGGAAAGAGCCTGATGTCGGAGGCCTCACTGCCACGGATGCCCGTGCCGCTGATCGTGACGAACACGCTGTCCGGCTCACCGATACCACATCCATTACCGCCGCCACCACCACCCATCCATCTTCGAGTGGATCGCCGGTCGTCACGTTGATGGCGTTGCCCGTACTGGTGCCCGTCCAGCCCGTGGGCAGGGTCCACACGTAATACGAGGCGCCGGGCACGGTGGTGGTCGCGTAGGTCTGTGCGCTGTTGTCCAGCACCAGTGTCGGGCCCGAGACCGCCGCAGCTCCCGGCGGGGCGCTGACCGCATCCACATCGATGCCCCGCGTGATCACCGAGCTCCATTGCCCGTGGTTGTCCTGCAGCTGGAAGAAGACATCTGTTTGCCCGGTGGTGCTCCAGTTGCAGAACAGCACATCGTCAATGATGTCCAAGTACTGCATGTTCGGTGTGATGGGTACGGTGGTTAGGTCGCTGATGTTGGCTTCCTCCGGCTCTTGGTCGCTCCAATAGCGCAAGAGCACCAGTTCATAAGGCCCATCTGGCAGAACGCTGAACGGTTTGGAGATAACACTACTCCAGAAGCCGTGGTTGTCACGAAGCCGATAGTGGGCCTTGTGCGGGCCTTGCTGCAAGCCGCTGACATCCGCTGAGATGTTCGCGCTGACCGTTTGGCCGGGACCCAAGCCGAAGGGGGTGCGGTTCGTGGATGTATCGAACCAATACTCGCCACCCGTGATCTCGTAGGGCCCACCCTGTATTCGGGTGAAGGGCTTGCTGATTACGCTGCTCCAACGGCCATTGCCGTCTTTCAGGCGATAGTGGATCCTATGATGCCCGAGGGGCAGCGTACCCAAGGGGATGCCTAGGTTGTTCAGGTCAATGACCGGCGCATTGCCCGCCGGAACGAATACTCGCTGGCCGTTCAGGCCATCCATGTTGAACCAGTATTCGTAGCCGGTGATGTTCTGTGCGCTGGCCCAGCCTGTGGCTGAAAGCCAAAGTGCGAAGAGGAAGAAACGCATGGCTCAGTAAGTTTGGGCGCTTCCACGCACAGTAACCCCTTGAAGCGTGCCATTGCCAGTGGAGGCAGGTCCAGTTAACTCAGACCAGTGTGGGTTGAAAGGGAGCGAACCTGTCTTCCAAGGGTCTGCACCACCGAATACTCCGACTTCTGTGCCCGCCTCGCCTGCACTTTGATAGAGGGAGTTGATGGAGTAATTCCCCTGATAGTCGTAAGTGATGTAGTTGGCAACAGGGCCGAACTGAGGGAATGCCCCATTCACTGTGTTCATTGGATACTCCGCAGAGGCTACATTGTTACCTCCATTCACCGCAGGAGCGGCAATCGTATAGGACACACCTGCACCACTTCCTACGAAAAGGTTGTAGTCGAAAGTGCTCGCCTCATTCACCGTGAAAGGACTAGCCGTGTTACGCAGGAATACATTGTTCTTGTAGCTGACGTTCACATTGCCACCGCCACTCCAGTTCAAGAAGACACAGTTCTCCACTACTGTATTCGAAGCTGCATCAGCACCAGTTAAGTTCTGGATGAAGCATGAGCGTATCAGCGGGTCGTTGCATTGATTCACAGAGAGGTCATCGATGATGCAATTTGAGATGTAGGGAGAATTAGCGTTAGAGTCAAAATTCCCATGGCCTAGCCACAGTAATGCGATGTCACAACGGGTAATGCGAACATTATCCGCGTCCGAGGTGGCCAGATTCTGGCCTATATAAACGCCAATGCTGCCTCGGAAAGTAATGCCATGGAGCTCGGTGCCGTCAGCTTCGTCCATGATCCTTACGTCTCTGTAGTTGTTGCCTGAAAGCACTGTCCGAGTGGGATAAGCCGTAGAGCTATCCGCGCGAATACCACTACCGATCATGACCACAGGAGAGGTGATGAAGAGGTCGTTGTTCAGGATGAACTGTCCGCCGGGCAAGATGATCGTATCTACACCTATGGAAAGCTCGGCGTCATCCAGCACAAGTTGGATGTTACCGTCATACCGGAAGTAAGACTGTCCGCCGTTCATCCGAGTGATCACGCCTCGCGGTATAACGTCGCGCTCAGCAGCGCACCGGTCAGAGTGGTCGAAATTGTTCTCATGGTGTTGGTTGTTGGGTTGGTTGGTTGTTCGAGGAGCTACCAAGGGTAGCGATCTGCACCGAGTAGCAGTCCGTACCGTCCATGCAGTCCGGGTTGCGCAGGGTGCCCTCCCACTGCTTGGTGTTGCTGGCGTTGTAGGCCTTCCAGCGCAGGGTGGTGCCGGGTTGGATGACGAAGCGGGCCACGTTGCCGTTGGTGCTGTTGCCGCAGAAGTGGTCCGCCGGAAGGTCGTCGTCCATGGCCGCGGCGATGTCCTGGTACTGGTCGGGGTCCCGCGTTGTACACACGTACGGCCTCGCTCATCGCGGTGTAGTCCGCGCTCTGCACCCAGATGTGGCCGATGGCCGCATTGGGCATGATGGTGATGCCGCCGCAGGTCTCGCAGATCTCGTTGCCGCACTCGTCAAACCGCTTTGGGGCCTCTTCCTCCTTCTGGCAGGCGGCGAGCAGGGCGAGCCCGATCAACAGGGCGGCGCGTGGCAGGGGTCGTGCTGTGTTCATGTCCGGTGTGTTGGTGCTGCGAACATCCGTACGGCGCGTGTGGCGGCGAAGCGTGGACGTGAACATGGCGGCTTGGATCGTGAATGCGGCGTCAAACACGCTCCAGGGCGTCCATCAGCTCCTGCTTCTGGCGCCGGCTCACCGGCAGGTTGGCGCCGTTGCTCAGGACCACCTCGCCGCCCTCGCCCTTGATGTAGCGCGTGATGTGTTTGCGGTTCACCAGGTAGCGCTGGTGGATGCGGATGAAGCCCTGCGGGGCGAGCGCCTCGTCGAAGGCCACGATGCCCTTGCTCACCACGAAGGGCTTCGGCTCGTTGCGCCGGTGCACGTGCGTGTAGTTGTTGTCGCTCTCGCAGTAGAGCAGCTCGTCCAGGTGCACCAGCGTCAGCCCGCGCGCGTCGGGCAGCGCGATCTGCCGGTCGCTCACCACCATGCCGTGCGGCGCCGGGGTCGACCGCGCCTCCAGGGCCTTCAGCGCCCGCAGCACGGCCTCGTCGAAGCGCGGACCGGTGATGGGCTTCACCAGAAAGTCCAGCGCCTCCACCCGAAAGGCCTCCACCGCATGGTCCGCGCGGCCGGTGGTGAAGATCACCAGCGGGTCCGCCGGCGCGATGCGCTTCAGCAGATCGAAGCCGTCCAACCCGCCCAGGTCCACATCCAGAAAGAGGATCTGCGGCCGCGTGGCGCGGATCCCCTCGGCCGCAGTGTGCACATCGGGCGCCTCGCCCACCAGCCGCACCTGCGGATGGCGCTTCGCCAGCAGTGTGCCCAGCAGTTCGCGGGCCTTCGGCTCGTCCTCTACGATATATGCGGTGGCGGTCACAGGTGGAAAACTATCCATGTTCGTGGAATGAGCGGTCATCTTTGAAAACTATTCCGCGATCGCCTCCCGACTTCTCGTGAGGAGTACCGAATGTCCGGCGACCGGAGAACCGGTGTATCCGGCGCCATAATGGTGAACTCGGAGCGTTCCCCATGGACTCGGCGGCAGCGTGTCGATCGGCGACAGGCATTGGTGCGGAGGTCCGGCCCGGTGCCGAACGGATTAAAGCTGCACCGAGCCCGCAGCGTGCACATGCCCCGGCGCGAACCCGGCGGGTGCGATCGTGAGGACGGTGGAGGGCCGCCTTAGACCGGCAACAGCACCTCCACGCGTGTGCCCCGCGGCAGGTCGATGGTGCGCAGCTCGGCCGCACGGCCCGTGCGCTGGCGCAGCAGGTCCAACTGGTCGCGGATGATGCGCGTGCTGAGCGAGGTCTTCCTGCGCGCCCGCTCCGGCTGTTCATCCGCGGGGCCGCGGCCCACGCCGTTGTCCTCCACGCTCAACAGCAGTGAACCGTTGCGCAGCCCTGCGCTCAGGGTGATGCGGCCGCACTCCTTCAGCGGGCCCACGCCATGCTCGATGGCGTTCTCCAGCAGGGGCTGCACCACCAGCGGGGGCACCTTCACCCGGGCGGTGTCGATCGCAGGGTCCACCTCCACGGCGAAGTCGAACCGGCCGTCCAGCCGCAAGCGCTGCAGCTCCAGGTAAATGCGCAGGGCCTCCAGGTCATCCTTCAGGGGGATGGTGGCGTGCTGGCTGGTCTCCAGCATGGTGCGATCCACTGGGCGAAGCGCTGCAGCAGCGTGCTGGCGGCATCGGGGTCGTCGGTGTACAGGTGGGCGTTCACCGCGTTCAGCGTGTTGCTGATGAAGTGCTCGTCCATCTGGGCGCCGCAAGGCGGCGTTCTGGAATTCGGCGGCCTTGCGCTTCTCCTCGGCCGTGCGCTCATTGGCCCGGGCAAGGGCCGATGCGGCCTCGGCATCGTTGCGTCGGCGTTGCGTGCGCCAGGCGAAGGCGCCACCGCACAGCGCAAGCACGGCGAAGCCACCGACCCCCAGGCGGCCGTGCGGTTGCGCGAGGCGCTCAGCTCGGCGATGGTGCGCTGATCGCGTTCGGCGAGCAGCTGCCGGGCCCGCAGGCTGTCGGCAAGCTGCTGGCGGGCCGCCGCCGCCTGCTCTTCGAACCGTGCCACCGCGATCATGTTGCCCTCGTTCAGGTAGCTCTTCTGCAGCTCCATGGCCTCGCGTCCGTCCACCAGCGCCTCGGTGGTGCGACCGAGCTGCTCCAGCACACGGCTCTTGCGATCCAGCACGTGCACGGCGTTCTCCTTCATGCCCAACGCGCGGTCGATCCCCAGGGCGCGCTCGTAGCGCTCCAGGGCCTGTTTCCACTGGCGGCGCTCAAAGGCGATGTCGGCCAGGGTGTGCTCGGCGATGGCGAGCATGTGCTCGTCGCCGATGGCCGCGGTGACCTCCTGGGCACGCACCGCGTGCGGCTCCGCCTCGTCAGGACGGTGCTTGGACACGAGCACTTCGCCGATGGTGGCCTCGAAGATGCCCACCCACTGCAGGTTGCCCACGGCCTCCACCTTCCGCAGCGTCCTTCAGCACCACCAGGGCCGTGTCGTACCGACGCTCCTCGGGCAGGCCGAAGACGAGCGCCTGCGCGCTGTCGGCCTCGCCCCAGAGCACGGCCCGGGCGCCATAGGCGATCGCGGCCAGATCATGCATGCCGATGGAATCGGCCACCTGCCTGGCCCGCAGCACCAGCGGGTAGGCCGCCGGATACTGCTTGAGCTGTTTGTACACCAGGGCCAGGTTGAACGCGCTGGCCGCGATGAGCTGGGGGTTGCGTTGGGCCTCCGCGATGCGGTAGGCCTCGAGCAGGTTCGTGGCGGCATCGACCACCTGTCCCGTGTAGTTCTGGTAGGCGCCCAACATGGCACAGCTGCTGGCCAGGATCGTGGAATCACCGATGGCGGCGCTGATGTCCCGGGCCTCCTCCAGGTCGGCCAGCGCGCTGTCCAGCTTGGACAACTGCGCATAGGCGTTCGCGCGGTTCACCAGGAACGTGCAGCCGCCGTGCTGTCCGGGGTGGTCAGGTAGGGCCGGGTGATGCGTCGCGACAGCTCCAGGGAGAGGTCCGGTCGCCCGATCGCAGTGGCCGTGCGCATACGGTCGGCGTAACTGTCCACGATCGCCATGCTGTCCGCGCTCGCCTCGGCCAGGTCGATCGCCAGGGCCAGCAAGCTGTCCGCGGGCCGCTCCAGACCGCGCACCCCATAGGCCTGCGCCAGCATGCGCAGCGCCAGGGCCTGGATCAGGGTGTCCCCGGCGTCCACACCATCGAGGAAGGCGTGCCCGTAGCGCACGGCGGAGCTGTCCTTGGTCCGCCGGACCCAGGTGGACCGTGCAGCGATCAGCGCACGCAGGGCGGGGCGGCTCAACTGGTTCCGGGGTTCGGCATCCGCCAGGAGGAGCAACGCGGCGGCGGAGTCGGGCGAGCCCGCCCACAGCGGCTCCGCCGTGGCGATAAGCAGCTGCACCCGGGCGTCGGGGGTGGGGGCCTCGGCCAGGCGATCCTCCCAGGGTCGGTCCGGCCCGGCAGGGCGTTCACAGGCGGCAAGCGCGGCGATCAACAGAAGCAGGTGGTGTGGGCGCATGGTGGGCGGATGATCCGCGGTGAAGCTAACCGGGGAACTTCGGCCCTGGCAGGCTTCGGGCGCGTGGTCGCTGTGCGCGCCGCAGCGTCGAAGGCCCATCCGCCGCCACCTGCTCACCCGCCCCCGCCACCTGCGCAACGCCGCATGGGCTGCGGTCCCGGGCGGTGTACGTTTGTGCCGTCAACACGACAACAAACACCAACACACACCACCACCATGAACACGTCCATCACCCTCCGCAGCCTCGTCGCCCTCACCCTCTGTGCCACGCTGGCCAGCTGCACCAAGGACGTGCCCCTCCAGCCCAACCGTCCTGCCGGCGCCGCACCCGCTTCCGCGGTGAATGATGCCCATGGCCTGGGTGCGGAGCTGAGCGCCGCCAGCCACGGGCTCTCCAGCACGTCCGTTGACATCACGAGCGACACCCCGGCGGGCAGCGCGAACACCGGACTGCCGAGCGTGGCGCAGCACCAAGGGACGGCACTGATGCCGGAGGATCCCGGGAGCGGCGGCCCTGTCACCGACACGCCGTTGGAGGACCCGGTGCGTTTGCAGGGCCTGGAGAACATGACCGCCGAGTGACCTGAACCTCGGGAACGGAAAGGGCCGACTTGTGCGGCCCTTTCTGCATGGAGCCCTCCCTACTTTCGTCCGACCCATGGCCGCACCTGCTTCACCGGTGGACCGCGAGGTCCTGTTGCGCTTTCTGGCCCGGCTGGGGCAGGCGGAGCTGGCAGCTGGTAATGCGGCCCCTTCGTGGAACGGGACCTGGGACTGATCGCCCGCGCGGCATAGTGTGCGGGTTTCACGGCCTTCGTGCTGCCTACGGTGCTCTTTCTGGAGCTGGATGAGGGCGGCCAGCACAAGGTGGATCTACCACGGGCCCCTACCGCATCGGTACCCTGCGGTTCGACCCGCATCGAGGAGGTCATGGCGATCGCGGCGCGAGGCCCGGCAAGGACTGCTGCACCCCGCCGCTGGGCTGGAGCGGCTGGAGGCCTTGTGGCGCTGGCCCCACCGTTACGGCGCCTGGGGCGCCATCGGTGGCTACCTGCTCACCAGCATCGGAGTAGCCGTGCTACTGCGCCCCACCCTGCATGGCCTAGCGCTGAGCACAGCCCTGGCGCTGGCCTGCGCCCTGCTGATGCACGCGGTGCGCAAGCGAACCGCCTGGGCCGTGGTGGCGCCGGTGGTGGCCTCCTTCATGCTGAGCGCCGCCGTGGCCTATGCCCTGCATCTGGGCTTCCCGGAGCGCGCTACGAACCTGCTGATCCCGCCGTTGATCACCTTCCTGCCCGGCCTGACCCTCACGGTGGCCGTGATCGAGCTGGCCTACAGCAACATCATCAGCGGGGCCAGCCGCTTGGTGGCCGGCTTCGCCCAGGTGGTACTTCTGGCCTTCGGCGTTGTGGGGGGCATCGGCCTGTTCGAGCATCCGGACAGCGCAGTGGACCGGCCCGAATGGCCCGGGCGTATCAACGCGTGGCGGCCCTGGTTCGGGGTGCTCGTGTTCGCTGTGGGGCTGCATGTGCACCAGAGCAGCGATCGCCGATCCTTCGGATGGATGCTGGTGACGGCCGTGGCGGCCTATGCGGCCCAGGCCCTCAGCGGCCAGCTGATCGATGGTGCCAGCACGGCCTTCTTCGGCGCTGCGGCCATGACCATCACCGCGTTGGTGATCGAGTTCCGCTTTGCCGGACCGCCCGCGATCGTCACCCTCCTGCCCGCCTTTTGGTTGCTTGCGCCGGGCAGCTTCGGCCTGCGCAGCGTCACCGGCCTGGCCACGGGTGCGGGCGCAATCACCGATGTGTTCACCCTGCTCTTCGCCATGACAGGCATCGCCATGGGCAGCCTGATCGGCGCCTTTGTGTACAGCGTGGCCCCGCACCCGCGCAGCGTCACCTGGTGGCGGATGGACGCCCCGTGAGCCTTCGCCGCGCCGAAGTACCTTCGTGATCCTTTCCAGCCCCATGCGCACCCTCCTGCTCCTGGCCCCGCTTCTGGTGAGCGGCTCCCAGTGGCCCAGACCTTCACCCTCACCAGCACCGATGTGGGCGGCCAGGCCACCGACCAGCAGGTGTACAACGGCTTCGGCTGCACCGGCAGGAACCAGAGCCCCCAGCTGAGCTGGGCGAACGCCCCTGCCGGCACCAAGAGCTTCGCCGTGACGATGTACGACCCCGACGCGCCCACTGGCAGTGGGTGGTGGCACTGCGGTCTTCGACCTGCCCGCAAGCACCTCCATGCTGCCGACCGGCGCCGGCACCCCGGGCATGCCCGGTATACCCGAGGTGGCCGTGCAGAGCCGCACCGACTTCGGCGGGATGGGCTACGGCGGCCCCTGCCCGCCCGTGGGCCATGGCGCCCACCGGTATGTGGTCACGGTGCATGCCTTGGGGTGGAGAAGCTGGGACTGGACGCCCAGGCCAGCCCCGCCTTGGTGGGCTATACCCCGAACGCGAACACGCTGGCCAAGGCCAGCCTCCTCTTTACCACAGCCGTTGATCCACCGGCTACCACACCCTCATCGGCTCTTCCCGACAGGGCGCGGACCTTGCGGAGGGCTCGGAGTTTTCCACGCATCGTTCCACGTGGAACACACCGGGTTTTCCACGATCACTCCATGAGCGTGATGGACACCTACGACGTGGTGGTGGTGGGCGGCGGCCACGCCGGATGCGGAAGCCGCGGCCGCCGCAGCCAACCTCGGCTCGCGCGTGCTGCTGGTGACCATGAACATGGGCGTCATCGGCCAGATGAGCTGCAACCCCGCCATGGGCGGCGTGGCCAAGGGCCAGATCGTGCGCGAGATCGACGCCCTTGGGGGCTACAGCGGCCTGGTGAGCGACCGCAGCGCCGTGCAGTTCCGCATGCTGAACCGCAGCAAGGGACCCGCCATGTGGAGCCCCGCACCCAGAACGACCGCAACCTCTTCGCTGCCGAGTGGCGCTGCCTCCTGAACAGACCCCGAACGTCCACTTCTGGCAGGACAGCGTGTGCGCATCGAGGTGGCGGACAGGCGTGTGGCTGGGGTGGTCACCGGTTTGGGCATGCGCATCGCCTGCCGTGCCGTGGTGCTCACCAGCGGCACCTTCATGAACGGGGTGATGCACATCGGCGAGCGCCAGATCGGGGGCGGACGCGCCGGCGAGAAAGCCAGCCATGGCATCACCGAGCAGCTGGTGGAACTGGGCTTCGAGGCCGGTCGCATGAAGACCGGCACCCGCCCCGCGTGGATGGCCGCAGCATCGACCACAGCGCGATGGAAGAGCAGCCGGGGGATGAACGACCGGCCAAATTCAGCTACTCCCCCACCACCCGACCACTGCAGCGGCAGTTGAGTTGCTGGATGACCTACACCAGTCCCGAGGTGCATGACATCCTGCGCACCGGCTTCTGACCGCAGCCCGATGTTCAACGGGCGTATCCGGGGCATCGGCCCCGCTACTGCCCCAGCATCGAGGACAAGATCGACCGCTTCGCCGACAAGGAGCGCCACCGTATCTTCGTGGAACCAGAAGGCTGGGACACGGTGGAGACCTACATCAACGGCTTCAGCACCAGCCTGCCGGAGGAGGTGCAGCTGGCCGCCTTGCGCAAGATCGCCGGCTTCGCGAACGCCCGCATGTTCCGCCCCGGCTACGCGGTGGAGTACGATTATTTCCCCCACCCAGCTGCGGCACACGCTGGAAACGAAACTGGTGGAGGGCCTCTATTTCGCCGGGCAGATCAACGGCACCACCGGCTACGAGGAGGCCGCCTGCCAGGGCCTCATGGCAGGCATCAACGCCCACCTGAAGCTGCGCGAGAAGGACCCCTTCGTCCTCGATCGGGACGAGGCCTACATCGGGGTGTTGGTGGATGACCTGATCACCAAGGGTACCGAGGAGCCCTACTGAATGTTCACCAGCCGAGCGGAGTTCCGGATCCTGCTGCGGCAGGACAACGCCGACCTGCGGTTGACCCCGCGCAGCCACGCCCTGGGCCTGGCTGATGATGAGCGTCTGCGCCGGGTGGAGCGCAAGCAGCGCCTCAGCCAGGTTTGTGGACGGCCTAAAGGCCGAAAGCCCGGCGCCAGAAGCCTCCAACGCGGGCTGATCGTTCCACGTGGAACTACCCCCGTGAAACAGCGTACCCGGCTGTTCGACCTGCTCACCTGACCCCAGCTCACGTATGGCGTATCCGAGCCCTTGTTCGAGCGTCGAGAGGACTGGAGAACGGAGGCACCGACCTGGCCGAGGAGGCGATCGAGCAGGTGGAGATCCAGGTGGAAGTGTGAGGGCTACCTGGAGCGCGAACGCGACCTGGCGGAGCGCATGAACCGCCTGACCACGTTCCTGGATGTGAACCTCGACTACGCCAAGCTGACCTCGTTGAGCATCGAGGCGCGGCAGAAACTGGACCGGGTGCGACCCACCACCCTAGGGCAGGCCAGTCGCATCAGCGGCGTTTCACCAGCGGACATCAGTGTCCTGCTTGTTTACATGGGCCGATGACCGATCGACGTTCCACGTGGAACAACACACCCACGAAACCTTGACCGCTGCCCCCGTGTGGGGCGGCGAGCCCCTTACCTGCCCTGACGGTCGAGGACCATTCCATCTCCCACGAGCGCTTCCAGCTGGTGGATTGCGCCTCCTGTGGGTTCAGGTTCACCAACCCGCGGCCCACAGCAGCAGCATCGGACGCTATTACGAAAGCGCCGACTACATCAGCCACAGCAACAGCCGTCGGACCCTGTCCGATCGATCGTACCAAGTGGCCCGTCGCCGGGCCCTTGCCCGCAAACATGCCCTGGTGGCCACCCACCGCACCAACGGCCGCGTGCTGGACGTGGATGTGGTACCGGCGAATTCCTCGGCCACCCAAGCGCAGGGGGTACTTGGTATCCGGGGTGGAGCCCGCTTTGAAAGCCCGTGAACAGGCCATTGCCCACCACGCCATCCCGGTAGTGCCCTCCCTGGACCAAGTACCTGACGGGAGCAGTTCCATGTCGTCACCTCTGGCACGTCCTGGAGCACCTGCCTGACCTTCGTGGTACCCTGAAACGGCTCTATGCCCCTCACCGCGGATGACGGCCTGTTGGGCGCATCGCTGTGCCCGATCGCGAAAGCTGGGACGCGTAGCACTACGGGAGCGCATGGGCAGCATACGACGTTCCGCGCCACCTCTCCCACTTCCGGCGGAGTGATATGCATCGGTTCGTGACCGAACATGGCTTCGAACCGACGCGGTGCGACCCATGTGGCTGGACGCACCCTACATCGCCCTGCTCAGCGAACGGTACCGCGGCCACGGTGCGGTCATGGCGCTGCTTCGCGGTGTGCTGTTCGGTGCTTGGTCCAACTTGGTGAGCGCCCTTTCCGACCGGACCCACATCAAGCTCATTGTACCTCTTCCGCAAGGCGACCGTCTGAGAAGCCTGTTTTTCTTCGTTCTGGTTGCGTTGAAGGGGGCGTGCAGTGGTGCACCTCTCCGTGTCACCTGAACGGCTCATCCTGGAGCCGATCGTGGCGGTCGTTCGGAAGAGGGGCCCATCTCCTGATTTTCAGCCGCTTACTGATCCAAAGGGCGATCAGGCGGTCGTAGCGTCGGCCTGGTGACCCAACACACCGGTGACCCCTGTACCCGGAATCTACCTTGCGCCCCTTTTCACCACCATGAGCACCATGACCTCCCCAGCCCACTTATCGGCGACCTGCTGCGCACCCTCGGCGTCCAGGACCAGAACCCGGCGTGTCCACCGGCAACCAATGGATCCCGGGCAGCGGTGCAGTGCTCGAGAGCCACAGCCCGGTGGATGGCGCGCTCATCGGCAGCGTGCGGGGCCACAAAGGCCGAGTATGATCAGGTGGTGGCGACCGCGCAGAAGGCCTTTGCTGAATGGCGCACCTGGCCCGCACCCAAGCGCGGCGAGGTGGTACGTCAGTTGCGAAGAGCTGCGCAGCACAAGGCCGCCCTGGGCAAAACTGGTGAGCTACGAGATGGCAAGAGCTACCAGGAAGGCCTGGGCGAGGTGCAGGAGATGATCGACATCTGCGACTTCGCTGTGGGCCTGAGCCGCCAGCTGCAAGGGTCACCATGCATAGCGAACGTCCGACCACCGCATGTACGAACAGTGGCACCCGGTGGGGCTTGTGGGCATCATCACCGCGTTCAACTTCCCAGTGGCCGTATGGAGCTGGAACACCGCCCTGGCCTGGGTCTGCGGCGACGTCACCTCGTGGAAGCCCAGCGAGAAGACCCCGCTGTGCAGCATCGCCTGCCAGCACATCACCGCGGACGTGTTCAAGCGCAACGGTGCCCGAGGGCGTGAGCAGCATCGTGAACGGCGGTCGAAGTGGGCGAATGGATGAGCCACGATGGACGCATCCCCCTGGTGAGCGCCACGGCAGCACGCGCATGGGAAAGGCCGTAGCGCGGCGGTCGGCGAACGCCTGGGTCGTTCCCTGCCGGGAACTGGGCGGCAACAACGCCATCATCATCAGCGACAAGGCCGACCTGACAGGCTTCCTCATCGGCTGCGTCTTCGGCGCGGTGGGGACGGCTGGCCAGCGCTGCACCAGCACCCGCCGCCTCATCATCCACGAGGCGGTGTAGGACGCCTTCAAGCAGAAGCTGGTGAACGCGTACACGCAGCTCCGCATCGGCGATCCCCTGACGAGCGCAACCACGCGCCCAGATCGACACCGCCGCCGTCACCATGTACCTGAACGCCCTGGAGGCCGCCAAGTCGCAAGGCGGTCGGCTGGCCGTGGAAGGCGGCGTGCTGAGGAAGGGGTACGAGAGCGGGTGCTACGTGAAGCCTGCCGTGGTGGAGGCCACGCTTGACACTACTATCGTGCAGGAGGAGACCCGCGCCCATCCTCTACTTGCTGAAGTACAGCGGTGACCCGCAGGAGGCCATCGCCATCCAGAACAACGTAAGCAGGGGCCTGAGCAGCGCCATCATGACGCTGACCTGCGCGAGGCCGAGCGTTTCGTGAGCGCGGCGGGCAGCGACCGCGGCATCGCCAACGTGAACATCGGCACCAGCGGTGGAGATCGGGCGAACCTTCGGCGGGGAGAAGGAGACCGGCGGTGGCCGCGAAAGCGGAAGCGATGCCTGGTAGCCATGCGCCGCCAGACCAACACGAATAACTACGGCAGCTAGCCGCCGCTGGCGCAGGGCATCACCTTCGACCTGTAGGTTTCCCCCGCCGTCGACGCAAGCGACCATCCCCGGTCCGCGCAGGCTTTTAGCTTTGCCGGCCTTTCCATGGCCTTTGCGCACCGCCCTGTTCCTGCTGCTCGTCGCCCTGGGGGTGGGTGCTCCAGCAGGCCCGACCACAGCTCCACCGCACCACGCACGGGCTCCTGGCGCATGGCGTTGGACCGGAACGGCCAGGGAGCCGCCCTTCCTCTTCGACCTGCAGCACGACAGCAGCGCGTGGCGCATGGTGGTGCACAACGGGGAGGAGCGCATCGCCGTGTTGACATCACCCGCACGCCGACTCCATCCGGGTGCGCATGCCACTGTTCGATCTGAGTTCCGCGGACGGCTGGTGAACGACAGCACCATCACCTGGCCACCGGCAACTACCTTTGCGGGTCCCGACTACTGCATCGCCTCACGGCCTCGGTGCGGCCCTGCATAGCGCTTCTCGACCTCGCCGGCAGCCCCGCTGGCGACCTCTCCGGACAATGGCGCACCCACTTCAGCCATGGCACCCTGAGGGCGATGACCTGGGCCGTCCGCCCAGCGGGACGACTGCTCACCGGCACCTTTCGGACCGAAACGGGCGACTACCGCTTCCTGAAGGCGTGGTGGCCGGCGACCCTTGAAGCTCTCGTGCTTCGACGGCCTTCACGCCTTCTTCGCGTTCAAGGCCCAGCTGCGCAAAGACAGTCCATCGGCCGGCCATTAGAGCGGCTCCCATCGGAGTCTTGACTTCCGTACGCGATCCGCGGTTCCACCTGCGCGACCCGGATTCGCTCACCTTCCTCGAGGAAGGCCGCGACGTGGTTGATTTCCGGTTCCCGGACATCGATGGCGGCCAGGTGATCCCTGGCGACGCCCGGTTCGCGGGCAAGGTGCCTGCGGTGGAGGTGATGGGCAGTCGTGCCCCAACTGCGTGGACGAGACGCTGCTGGACGAGCTGTACGCGAAGCACAATGCCAACGGGTTTGAGGCGCACCGCCATCGCCTTCGAGAAGTGGCCGAGGACGAGGCACGCTCCATCGCTGCGCTGGAAGCACTTCCGCCAGTCGCCTGCAGGTGAAGTACCCCATCG